>CP119312.1:4322500-4328607 GCA_029202405.1 Candidatus Devosia phytovorans
GCGTAGCCGATGGGAACCACGTTAATATTCGTGGGCCAGGTGGTAGTGACGGATCGCGCAGGTTCGTATCCCCTTATTGGATTGGGGGTGCGATGAGCCGGTTCCTGGAAATAGCTCCACCAACATTGACCGTACCCTAAACCGACACAGGTGGACTGGTAGAGTATACCAAGGCGCTTGAGAGAACTATACTGAAGGAACTCGGCAAATTGCATGCGTAACTTCGGGATAAGCATGACCTCTATGCGGGCAACCGTATAGGGGTGGCACAAAAGAGGGGGTGGCGACTGTTTACTAAAAACACAGGGCTCTGCGAAGATGCAAATCGACGTATAGGGTCTGACGCCTGCCCGGTGCCGGAAGGTTAAAAGGAGGAGTTAACGCTCTGAATTGAAGCCCCGGTAAACGGCGGCCGTAACTATAACGGTCCTAAGGTAGCGAAATTCCTTGTCGGGTAAGTTCCGACCTGCACGAATGGCGTAACGACTTCCCCACTGTCTCCAGTATAGACTCAGCGAAATTGAATTCCCCGTGAAGATGCGGGGTTCCTGCGGTCAGACGGAAAGACCCCATGCACCTTTACTATAGCTTTACGCTGGCATTTGTGTCGGCATGTGCAGGATAGGTGGTAGGCTTTGAAGCAGGGACGCCAGTTTCTGTGGAGCCGCAAGATGAGATACCACCCTTATCGTCATAGATGTCTAACCGCGGCATAACAGTGTCCGGGACAGCGTATGGTGGGTAGTTTGACTGGGGCGGTCGCCTCCCAAAGAGTAACGGAGGCGCGCGATGGTGGGCTCAGGACGGTCGGAAATCGTCCGCTGAGTGCAATGGCATAAGCCTGCCTGACTGCGAGACTGACAAGTCGAGCAGAGACGAAAGTCGGTCATAGTGATCCGGTGGTCCCGCGTGGAAGGGCCATCGCTCAACGAATAAAAGGTACGCTGGGGATAACAGGCTGATAATGCCCAAGAGTCCATATCGACGGCATTGTTTGGCACCTCGATGTCGGCTCATCACATCCTGGGGCTGGAGCAGGTCCCAAGGGTATGGCTGTTCGCCATTTAAAGTGGTACGTGAGCTGGGTTTAGAACGTCGTGAGACAGTTCGGTCCCTATCTGCCGTGGGTGTAGGAATATTGAGAAGAGCTGACCCTAGTACGAGAGGACCGGGTTGGACGAACCTCTGGTGGACCTGTTGTGGCGCCAGCCGCATTGCAGGGTAGCTAAGTTCGGACGGGATAACTGCTGAAAGCATCTAAGCAGGAAGCCTCCTTCAAAACGAGTATTCCCTTGAGAGCCGTGGAAGACCACCACGTCGATAGGCCGGGTGTGGAAGCGCAGCAATGTGTGAAGCTTACCGGTACTAATAGCTCGATTGGCTTGATCGTTCTCATTAATCTATGTCCGCATAGATTGTGAAATGTGCGATCGGTTAGAAATACACCAGACACCCCTCCTTGCATGGGAGAGGCGGTGTCCATAAACAAAAACCAGAATTCACCAACGCGTTTTTCGCTGACCTTGTGGTTCTTGCGAGGAGCCCAAGACCCGATCCCATCCCGAACTCGACCGTCAAATTCCTCCGCGCCAATGGTACTAAGTCTCAAGGCTTGGGAGAGTAGGTCGCTGCAAGGTCTGCCAAAAACGCGTTGTCTCTTTACAATGTCGAAACGAAATCAAAAACCCTCCACTGGAAAACAGTGGAGGGTTTTTGCGTTCATGGCATCGAACCAAGGCGCAGTATGATCGCACCAAGCGCATTAAAACAGGGCGGATTGAAAGGAGACTGACGCATGGCAGACGCCGATCTCCAATCCGACTGCAGCCGCTGCGTCGGCCTCTGCTGCATCGCCCTGGCCTTCTCCCGTCCCGACGGTTTCGGACATGACAAAATGGCGGGCGAGCCCTGCTATCATCTCGACGCCGCGTTTCGCTGTTCGATCCACGAGCGACGAGAGGATCTGGGTTACGATGGATGCGAGGCTTTCGATTGCCTGGGCGCCGGCCAGCGGGCGACTGCGGTCTTTGCCACACAGAACTGGCGGCGCGACCCAGCCATCAATCGCCAGCTCCATGCTCGCTTTTCTCTCCTGACCAAACTTCAGGAGATGCGCCAGGCACTGATCGAGGCCGATGACCTCGAGCTGACGCCGTCGCTCGATGCCAGTCGTCAAACGCTGCTTGGTCGGATCGTCACGCTTGCCGATGGGCATGAGAACAATATCGATCGCGCCGCCGATGACGTTCTGGCCGAAGCCAACGGCTTTCTGCGTCAACTGGCCAACGTCGGCTCCCGCTGACGATCGTTGGCATTTTCATATCGGACGGCGACGCGCGGCCTGCCGAAAAGTAGAGCCAAGCCAGTGTTAGTCAAATATCTGATCTGCCAGGCCAAGTTGCCGAAGCGTCTTGCGGAAGCGGTTGTCCCAATGCCACTGCAGACAATCAGGATGTGGCCAGCGTTGAGGCTGCGATGGGAAGTTCGCGCTGGGGCGATTTTTCAGTATCGTCTGCAAAAAGTTTGGCGCATGCGGCACCAGGCACAGATTCCCATTCCTGCGAATGCCGAACCAGCCATTGTCGAAGCACCAATGGATGGAGCGCATCATCGGCATCGCATTGTTAATGCTATCTGGTCCGCCAGCGCCGAATGCCCATAGGTGGCAAACTTCGACTTCGCTCTGGATGCCATTTGGCGCCATGATGCTCATATTGCTAGCAGCACATCTGGGGCCATAGACATCCAGAGTGTCCAATCTCAGCTTGGCATCTCGCCTTCGGCGGTCGGCAATCTGGTTTGGTGTGGCCGTGAGCGGCAGCCCCTCGGGCCACAGGTCCAGAACCGAGACCTGTTCCGCCTCCAACGGGAGGGTGATCTCCAACCTCGCCTCATCAAGGTCTGCCGGGAGGCGGGCAAGGCCTTCCACCAGAATGGCATGCGCCCGCGGGACGAGGCGAAATCCAGGGGAAAATTGTGGGAAGGAGCGTCGATGATCGACAGTCTGCCCGGTCGCCCGGAGATACTTTCGGGCAGAGACCGCTTGCGGAAAGTGGCGGATATTTGTGACGGCGACATACATGAAGTGGGGCGAATCGGGATCGGGGCAAAAGTCGATCAGCCGGCCCACGGCGTAAAACCCCGAAGGAGACAGGTCGCGGGGATGATAGAGCAGGACGTCGCGCTGAAATGCGGCATGAATTGCAAGATCCTTTGCTCTGGCGAGCCGGATAAACTGTGTCGAATCCCCGACGTGGCCTCGGACGGTAATGATGGCGCTCGTCATCAAATCGCTCTGTTGAGAACTGTTTAATGGATCGGTGGGCACGTCCTGGACGCAGGTCGCTCGGTCAGAGGCGATAGTCCGAGCGGAAACGGCAAGTTCGGTTGATGATGGGTCGGTCCCGATCCTGGTTTCCCCATGGGGAAAACATTGCTCGCCACGTTCCTTTGCGCTATTACTTTCCAATACTGGAAACTGATGGTGCGCCATGCTCACGCTCTATATCCACCCGCTGGCCTCGTTCTGTCACAAGGTTCTCATTGCGCTTTACGAGAATGAGACGCCGTTCGAGGCGGTGACGGTGAATTTCGCCGATCCCGGCTCAGCGGCGGCGCATATCGAGCGCTGGCCGGTGGGCAAGATTCCGGTGCTGCATGATTCTGACGGCGACAGAATCATCGCCGAGACGTCAATCATCATTGAATATCTGCAACTCAACCATCCGGGGCCCCTGCCGATGCTGCCCGCGGATGCCGCGTCGCAGCTCCAGGTCCGGCTGTGGGACCGATTCTTCGATCTTTATGTGAGCCAGCCGATGCAAAAGATCGTCACTGATCGGATCCGGCCGGCTGATGCCCATGATCCCTTCGGGGTGAATGAAGCCCGAGGCATGCTGGAACAGGCCTATGGGATGATCGAGAATCAGATGCGCGGGCGAGCCTGCGCCGCCAGCGATTGCTTTTCGATGGCCGACTGTGCTGCTTTTCCGGCGCTGTTCTTTGCCACGATCGTCCATCCGTTTAGTCCGGAGCATGGAGCCATCAGCGAATATCTCGCGCGCCTGCTCGAGCGGCCCTCGATTCGGCGCGTGTTGCGCGAGGCGCAGCCCTATTTCGGCATGTTTCCCTATCGGGCCGAGATGCCGCAGCGGTTCCTTGGAGACTTTTCGTGATCCCCGACGCCCAGTTTGATCGGCTGTTCCAGGCGCTGGCCGATCCCTATCGCCGGGGCTTCGTCGAGAGGCTGGCGCGCGGCCCGGCCTCGGTCTCCGAGCTGGCGGCGCCGGCGAAAGTCGGACTGCCGGCGGTGCTCAAGCATTTGCGGATTCTGGAGGAGGGGGGGATTGTCGTCTCGGTAAAGCACGGCCGCATCCGTACCTATCGCATGCAGGCCGATGGCCTTGCAGCGATCAATGCCTGGATCGCCCAGCGCCAGGCGGAGATGAACCGGGCTTTTGATCGTCTGGAAGCGCTGATGGCTGAAGTGCCTGAAGAGGGAGAGGGCTGATGGGCGTCGCGGTCAATCACAGGAGCTTTGTCATCGAGCGCTTGCTGCCCGGCAGTCCGAGCCATGCCTTCCGATTCTGGTCAGAGTTCGAGCTCAAGCGACAGTGGATATCCTGCCATCCGGACTGGACCGTACTCGAGGATCGCTTCGACTTTTCTCAACAGGGTGGCGAGCGTACGCGTTGGCTGATGCCCGATGGCGTCGAGCAGGCGCTGCTGCTGCATTACCTCGAAATCCATCCGGCCGAGCGGATCGTCTATGCTTATACTATGCAGTCCGCCGGCCGGCCGATTTCGTCTTCGCTCGTCACTGTCGAGTTTACCACAGAGGCTGCGCGCACCCGGATGACCTATACCGAACAGGCCGTGTTCGGCAGCGTGATCGATGGCGATATGCGGGAAAGCGGCACGGGTATTGGCTTTGATCGTCTGGTCACCGTCATGGAAGAACAGGCAGGCGTCGGCGCGGTTCCATAATGGGTGTTATGCGAATCGGGGGGCTTTCGACCAGCGCCAGCCTTACCAAACGGCGTGATCCGGGCTATATAGTCACGATAGTCATCGTGAGGAGAGCCCGCCATGTCCATGCAAGAGAATCGCAAGTCCGCCCCCTGGACCGTGGCCAATGCCAAGGCGCATCTGTCCGAGGTGATCGAGCGGGCGCAGAGCGAGCCGCAGATGATCACCCGCAATGGCACGCCCAGCGTGGTGATGGTTTCCGTCGAAGAGTGGAATCGCAAGAGTGCCCGCAAGGGAAGTCTTGCCAGTTTCCTGATGAGCTCGCCGCTGGCGGGCAGCGGGCTGGATGACGAGCGTCTCGATGATGCGCCGCGGCCCGTGGTGCTGTGACCTATCTGCTCGACACCAATGTCCTCTCTGAAGTGCGCCGGCCGCAGCCGGATGCTGCGGTCATGGCCTGGCTCGACCAGGTGGATGAGGATCGCGTCTATCTCAGCGTGATTTCCATAGCAGAGATTGCCAGGGGCGTGGCGCTGCTCGATGCCGGCCGGCGTCGGGACGAGCTGGCGGAATGGCTGACCCACGACCTGCCGGCACGCTTTGAGACCCGCCTGCTCACCGTCGATGAGAGAGTTGCCCTGACCTGGGGGCGGTTGATGGGTGAGGCCAAACGCGCCGGACGGGGTCTCAGTGTGATGGATGGATGGATCGCGGCCGTCGCTATCGTGCATGAGCTGGTGCTGGTCACCCGCAATATCCGCGATTTCGAGGGTCTGGGTATCGTGCTGCTGGATCCCTGGATGGGAAAACCTGCCGGACCGGCATAAAAATGCAGGCTGGACGAAAACAGGCAAATCCGTCTCAAAGCCGCAGGCCGCCTGATGACTCCGTCGCGATATCCACATTGCCCATGGAACCGAAATGACAGATTCGTCGTTTTTCTCTTCCGACCGTGTTGACACCCAGCGGGATCACCCTTAGAACCCGCCTCACCGCTGCAGAGCGAGACGCCAAACGGCGCCAAGGAATGCAGCAAGCCTCTGAAAACAAAAGCAATTTTGATTTCAGGTTTTCGAGTTTCGGATCAAAACGAAAAACGAAAATAGGGTGTTGACAGCGGAAACGCTGTTGAGTAAAAC